>NZ_PUGA01000051.1:0-22683 GCF_003236725.1 Pantoea sp. ARC270 | reverse complement strand
CCGTTAAGGCATAAAATAACTCAAAGTTGGCAAGGTTATGAACCTTCGCTTGAAGGGCACTCAAAATTACCAGACATAAAATCCGTAATAGCCATTGCGGAGATTTTCTCAAAAGATGAAAGCCAACTGTCTGTGAGGGACATTTTCACAACGTCTGTTCTTGCACTGCTGATGTGTGCACCAGGACGAATCTCGGAAATTTTAAGCCTTCCTGCGGATTGTGAGATTACAGAGCATGATGAGAACGGCATTGAACGATATGGTTTAAGGTTTTTTTCAGTGAAGGGGTATGCTGGAGACATCAAATGGATTCCTACAGTAATGGTCCCTGTAGCTAAAAAGGCCATAGCTCGGTTGATAAAGTTGTCCAACCATCCAAGGTTTATTGCAAGAACAATGGAAGGGAAGGTCCCTGAGTCATACAGACATGAACTCTTTACTAAAAAGCCTCAAAATTTTCCCTGGTATGATGAAGAAAAGAAAATCAAATATTCGAATGCTTTATGTCTGTTATTTGAGGGGCAATTATGTCAGAAAACAAACAAACATTTGGCACCTTTGTTCAGACCCACTGCTCAGTTTTTTAGATCGGATATTGATGCCTTTGCAAGCATAAAAGGCACTACCAATCTGTTTAAAAGACACGGTTATATTAACGAAGACGGTAGCCCATATTCGTTAAGAACGCATCAGTTAAGACATTTACTAAATACTTTTTCCCAGATCAGCGGTATGGACGAGTTTAGCATCGCCAGATGGTCTGGAAGGAAACTGGTCTCACAAAATGTTTCCTATGATCACCGATCACACTTACAAATGATCAATCTCATGAAAGATAAAACTTCAATCGGAGCCGGTAACAGTCATAGGAAAAAAGAAATAGCTGTTATGGTCGTAACTGATTTCGATTTATTGAATGATGGAGCTGTGCTCATCACTAAGCATGGCTACTGCAAGCACTCATATGTTTTTGAGCCTTGCAGTTATTATCCCTTACAAGACTCTGGAACGGATGACGGCCAATTAATGATGATACACACTAAAATTCTTGAAAAGACCAATTGTGATAAAAATGATGGGAATGTTAATGCTGATAAATGGTATAAATTTCAAACTAAAATAATAAAAGGAGAATAAATGGCTAAACATATTACTGGTTATGATGAAAAATTGATAATGAAAGTTATTAATACCTGGAATGACGATGAGAAGCTGACTTGGGAGGCTTTATGCGACGAGTTGATAAAGATCATTGGTAAGAGACCTTCAAGACAATCTTTGAGTAGTCATGTTAAAATTGCGGATTGTTTTAATTCAAAAAAGGAGCTTCTTAAGTCTGGTGTGAAAGAAACATGTGCGGTTAAACCTGCTAATTTAAAGATTGCTTGTCAGAGAATAAAAAGGCTCGAAACTGAAAACGAAGCTTTGATAGCATTGAATAACAAATATTTAGAGCAGTTTAAGATATGGCTGTATAACTCTCATTTAAAGCAAATAACAATCGATGAGCTTAATCGTCCTTTACCTAAAAAAGATATTTAAATAGAAATTGATAGGTTTTAACTATTGACATGATTGGATATTATGATATTTCTTTAATTGTCAGGATGACATTCACAACAGCAAGGATGCTACTATGAATAAATTAAACAGATATTTGCCAGATCAGAAATTTTTGATCCTCCTTAATCGCTTCATTCTTAGATACGATGAATCAGACTGCAATAAAGAAAAAATTGTTAAAGATGCCTACCTATTCTGCGTTGGATACTTTTTGAAGTATCAGCAAGACTATCAGAATCCTTATCTGAAGGGACCGAGCAACATTATTGCAGTTTTGAGTTCGGCTTTGCTCAGTACAAACTTTTATACTATACCTTCTACACTCAGCCTCGAACGAGTGCTGTATTTCTACAAGTTTATTGTCGAATATATTATTTGGAATGAATATGAAGTAGAAAGGATATTTGCTACTCAAAAACAAAGCTTTTCATCCTCATCGGAACCCGATGTAGACGGTTCTAAGATTAGAAAAAGAATATAGGGAGTTTATAGTCATTGTTAAATAGATATGTGATTTTCAACCACATGCTCTTAAGACTTAAACTTAATAAAGAGTGTTTTGCATATGAAGTTTTTGACTATTAATCAGTAAAATTACAAGCTTTGACTCTGAGGGGATTAAAACGAGCTTATGGATTTTACAATCAATGATAACTTTTCCTCTATAAATTATTTTGGTTATAAAATAAACTATTGAAACATAATTTATACACAAAATCAGTAGGCATGTTATACATTTAATATGAATAACATGCCTTTTAGAAGTTAATATTACACTTGAGTCTTTTGCTGTTTTACTTTGTTGCGAGGGGAACTTTCAAGGTTCCTATATGCTTGTTCCAGCTTAATCGCCAAGCTTTCCCTATTCCCATTGCTGCTACGAACAAGTTTAGGTGCCCACTCAAGTGCGTATTTGAGATCATTAAAAGCATCGTCGGAAATGGTTTTTTCATCTTCGCAATATTGTGATATATCAATAATTCGATTGAAATTTGCACTTCTTATGTCACCGCCATTGATTGCATTGACTATTGCACGACCAGCAATTTCATATTTATTGTTTTTGGTGGAAATATCCCAAATGGTATCTATAACTTCAATGTTTAATTGCCTGTATTTTTCCCATTTTTCTTTTTTGGACTGTTTAATCAGCCTGGAGGAGTGTTCATAGCATTCGACAAGAAATCTTATTTTTTTGTCAAAATTTTCTGTATTTTTTGCAATTACAAAACTGATGTCAACAAATCGCTCTCCCCACTGAACATCAAATTTCCCAACGCTTTTAAGTGCATTGATACAGACATCTAAAATTGCACTACTGCTTCCATGAGTAGATTCTGTTTGATACCACATTTCAAAAAAAGCTGGCTTTCTTTGGCCTTTAATAAATGCCTCTGCGAAAAATTTTCTTGCAATGTCATCACTAACATTGGGATCTTCATAGTTTGTTTTAGCCAACATGAAATAAAGATCACTATTTTCCTTATATCGTGGTTTTTTAATGAAAGAGAGGACTGTATTCCTTGCATCATCAAATCTTCTCTCTTGTAAAAGAGAATTACATTGCCTCACGGCTGCCCCTATCTCAGGGACGTGTGTTTTAGAGTTGGCTTCCAATCCCTCGTAAATTTCTTTAACCCTTTTGATAAATTGTTCAGAATTGGGAACAATATCATTAGCAATTGAAATGACAAGTTTACTTATTGAAGACGTACTTTCGAATCTCGGCTCTTCTTCAATGAAATCAATGCTGTTGATAAGGAAAAGATTGCCCAATTTTTCAATTGAATCTGTTATTTCTATATTTTCCAAATCAGTATATTTGTGGAGTTCGCTACAGGATAATGATCCTATTAAGCTAATTGTTAGCAATATTTTTGTTGCTTCAGGTGAAAGTTCTGATACTTCTTTACGCAATGCTGCCTCTCTTACAGCATCACCACCTTTACCAGACCAGTCTTCAATTGCTCGTTCAATTGAATAACCAAGTTTACAAAGTCTCAGTATAGATTCAGTAAACAAAGGGGAGCCTTCAGATACCACATTCAATTTTTTAATATTATGTTCATTATATTTCTGTAATTTTAGTGATAAACAGAGAGAGTTTACCAAATCCTCGTATTCTTTTCCTTGTAAGCCCGGAACTAGTATAGAGGAGTCATTGGAGTATATATTGTTTGCACGTGTAGTCATCAAAACTCTTGATGATGTATTTGATATGGAACGAGCTACTTCCATAATTCTTTTTTGCTCGTCAGGGGAATTGGAGTCTATATCATCAACCACAACAAATGATGGTGTGATTTTTAAACCATCTCTTGCTGAACGCTGCAATTGTTGAACTGTGAAATCATCCACTTCATTTGAGAAATACCCAGTTCTAAGACATATTTCTCTTAAAAGTGATTCAACATCGCTATAATGAGTTTCAGGTGTATCAACATACTCATTATATGTAGCTTTAAATTGTTTTTTCTTTGCTGTCAACCAAATAACTTGTTCGAAGATCTCAGTTCCAGATTTAATAATTAGCTGGCAAAACTCATAAGCTATAGATGTTTTACCTTTTCCACCATCAGCAGCCAAAACTTTTACATATTGAAAATCATCAGACAACCATGACCATAATTCCTGTAAAATATCGAATCTACCAATAAAATCAGGACATATGAAATTCTTGTCTGGTAAGTTATGATCTATTATATTTTTTCTTGATACTTTTGATTCGCTATCTAATACAAAGTTTCTTTCAGATACTAAAAATTCAAAATCGAGTTCAGAAATTACTTGTTTGCATTCGTCAATTTTTCTGATATAGGTCGCGTCTTTAGCTAAAATTATTTTATTCTTTGAATCTGTGCCATCCACTGTGGCGGCAATAGAGTGAGTCTTTTTATTTCTTTTGGGGATGTGTAGTAAGCCAATAAGTATATCTTCGGCACCAGATTGGAACAAAATTTCTTCGTAGGTTAAATCTAACCTTTGGCTAAAGTATCGATCAAATTGCCCTCTAAGTTTCTGTTGGTCAATTAACTTTTTCTTTATTCCACAGAAGTGAAAAGAAGTATCTTTTTCTAACTCTTCTACGCCATATATAATATATCCACCATAAGTATTATGAAAACTTATGATGGATTTAAGAGTTTTAAGATATGCATCTTTGGTGTCTTCAAAGGTTTTTTTGAAATCCCATAATTCGCACTCTTTAGCTAAGATAGTACCATCAGTTTTAACTAATTTATCTATAACTGCTTTAGAAACATCCCCAGATTGTATTGAGTTATAAATTTCTTTCTTTATAGTTAATATATCCATTTTATTCTCTTCAGAAGTAGATTAAATTTTATTTAATTGAAACTAAATACAGAATGAAGTTATGGCAATGCTTTACAGTTATTCTAATGACTGAAATGATTTTTAAGGTCCATTAAATCAATGGCTTAACTAAGGGGGGCATTTCATTAGTTATGAAGTAAAGCAGCTATTAAAGCATGGAAAGTAAGTCTTTGTTAAGGTTTTCTTTACCTTTTGTTTTAAAAAAAGCCAGATAATATCTGGCTTTAAATGTTATTTTAATGATTTAATGTCATTTCTTGTTCATAACTTTATTAAAGACGTGCATCCAGCGCTTAAGCTGCATTTCAGTATCCCGAATGCCTTCCTGTGAGTTGAAATCCCCCTTTTGAGGAAAGAACATTACCCGCCATTCTGGATACTGAACATCGTCTACTGCAATGTAAAAGCCTGATTCTCTGAAGTCATGGGTGCGGTCGAGTTCTCTATCCAAGCCTGTTCTTTGTCTTGTGGTAGACAAGTTGTATCGCCACTCCTTGACCGCAGAGAAGGGATAGGTCTTTTGTTTATTCTCTTCCCTGAGATGAATCAGTCCTCTGTGCTGGTCGAGTTTCATTGAAGTAGATCCAAATTCATGGCTCCACATTCCATCTTGCTCGCCAAAATGGTCCCTGGTGCTGGCATTCCACTTCTTAATGCGGAATTTTTTGTAGGCAAACATCAAGAGCATGATGCTTGCGAAAACCCAGACGATTGCAAGCTGAACCAAACCCTGAATACCTAAGAAACAGAAAATGACAATCGGAAGTGCAATAGCAATCCACACGCGTTTCATCATAAGGAAGTTGGGCTGTTTTACTTCAGTTGTTGCTGTCATAGGTTCGTCCAAGGTTAGTTTCTCTGAATCAAAGGCGCACGTATGCATCAGCTTATTTTGCTGATAAATCAGTGTGCTATGTGGTTTCGTTTGAAGTTACATTACGACTTGGAAACAGGGCCTAGCAAATCATTTGTACCGATCGATCGCTTTCTTTTGATAGGAAATATCTATCGTGAGTATTTAATTGATCAGTAATAACGATCGATCGATTTTGCCTATCGATATGAAAAAGAATGAAAATATTTATGAAATTTGATTTAGTGAGTGCTTTTAACTTACTGAAAACTAGCTCTTTAAGGTCGTTTGAAAACGTTTTTTAATACTGAACTTTGAAAATTTACTTCAGAAATCTCAGGTGCTTCAGAGTTGCCGGTTCGTATTGCGGCATAAATGACATTTCTTTTGAGAGGATTGAGAATTGTTGAGCCAACAGCTTTTAAACTGGCAACAAGCTCCTCAAGGTAAGGTATCCATTGCAACCAGTGAAAGCGGGTATGTTCACTGGAACTTGCCGTAAGTGGTGTTGGAGTAGCTGTGGGATGATCTTCTATGTGAATAGGGGAGTTAACATTTACCGGAATCACTACAGGATTGATAGCCTCTGTTGGTTGAGAAGCGATGATTCGCTTACTCAGATTTGACCAGCCATAAGCTTTTCCAAGCTGAGATGCCTTAAAAGCAATGCCCTGATATGCAAACGAGAAACCGTTCATCTTGCCAGTAGATGCGATGTTTGCTGTCGCTGATATGTTTTGCTTTTGCATTTCATGTATGAAGTCTTCGATAGTGATGGTATCGAAGAAGGTAAGGATCGCATCTATAGCTTCTTGTATCACTTTCTTAGAAGCTTTCTCTCCGGTCCTATCTTGCATCATTGCTTCGTTACGGGAGAGCTTCTTTTGCTTCTGTGAACGTTTCTCTTGTGAGGGACCAACGGTGCGAGTGAGGTTATGATCCTGCTCCAGCTCTTGGATCACACGAGTACTGATAAGATTCTCGTTCCTACCCAGGTAAAGCTGGCCATCTGCTAAAACGTTTATGCGAGAAGCAATGATATGTATGTGTTGACCAGCTTCATCGTCGTGTAAAACATAACAACGAAGGTGAGTGTCGCAGAATCCCATTCGTTGCATATAATCGTCTGCGACTTCCATCCATTCCTTTTTGGTAAGAGTTTGACCTTTTGGTAATCGTAGAGAATTGTGCCAAACAGGTTTCTCAACATCTTCTCTCAGTTGCTGTGTTCTGGCGAACTCTGCTGTCAGCTCTTCTACTGTAATGCCCACCAGGTTTCCTCCTATCACAACAGGAGGGGTTGAGTGATGAGGAGCAGGGGCAAGAACATACGAGATGACTCCCCGGAAATTCTTGCCCCTTTTTATTTTATTCATACCCTTCATCTGGGATGATCACTTTTCGAGAGTCAGCAAAGCATCTCTTACATGCGAAAGCTTCACTTTTAAAGCACTTACCTCTTGTGACAGTGGTTGAGCATCTTCGCCTCTACGGAGCAGGAATGACCCCAGATCGTTAAGTTTCTGTAGTGAGCCAGTAAGCTCCAGCCAGGCTTCTTTGTTGATTTCGGGAACAGAAGGGGGAAGTTGATTGAGAGCTGAAGATCTCAACCAACAGCTTTTGCTGAGCTGTCCTCTGGACTGGTTTATTTTACTTAGCTCAACCTCATTTAATCTGACAGTCACTGAATATCTGCGAAGGCGGTTAGGGGGTAATTTTTTAATAGAAGGATCATTGGTAAATGAAGAAGGAAACTCATCGTCGAATATAGTATTGTTTTTTTTCATATCAACTCCTTTTGATATTATTTCATTAATAGCATATCCATATGCTAACTATAATAAATACCATAAAGATCAATTGCGTCAATGGGTTGTGATTGAGGTTTTTGCTTTGATCTTTCTTTTTCAACCGAAGGGCGGAAAAAGCAAGGCAACTGAGCATCGCTCAGTTAGCCCTTGCTAAATATTATAATTGCTATTGACTTCACATTGTTAAGTGCTATCAATTAATAAGTTTATTGAAAAACATGAGGTCTTTATGAAAAACATACTTGTCTTGAATATATTGGCGCTTTTAGTTGCCATCTGCTCTTACGAGCAAAAAAACTTTTTTGAATTTGTAATTTTTTCATCTGCTTGCTTCGTAAATGTTGGAAGCGTATTATTATCGCCTTTGATATATATTGTGTTTGTCAAAGGTGATAAATAATTTCTATTTTCGCCAAAATAAAAGCTCTCTGCATTTTTTTTTGTATTTGATGAAAAAAGTTACAGTTGAGGACCCTAAGTACTTAATTAGGAATGATTTTTTCTCTGGCAGCGGGTTGTCCAGCTCTCTGTTGTGATAATCAATTTTTGCTACGAGTACTTCAGATAATGCTATAAGGAACTTAATTGTATAGAAACCAATAAAAAACTCTATTGATAATAAAGTGATTATGGATTTTATATCATCAATAAATGGATGGTTAATGTAAAAATCTGCTAATTTGGAATATTGCTCTGTGGCCATAATCTTTTTAAAAGGCAAGAAAGGCATTATTGTAAGAGTAGCTGTGGTTACTCCTGAGGTAATAACTATTAGATCTGCTATTTTTTTTAAGTAGTCTTTCATCTCTTCATAGCATAACTTGAAGAAAATATAGCCAAAAATTATGGGAAGTAAAAAACTTAGTGCCAAAAAAAAGAAAGACCAAAGATAACCCAGCGCTATGATAATATAAATTGCTGTGTAAGGTATTAAAAATGTTGAAATCAATCGGGCATTTAATTTTTTATATAGAAAACCTCTGCGGTTATTATGATATTTATCTTCTGCTGGATCGTAAAGATCCACGTATGCCAAGGGCTTTTCAGGGGTATTTCTTTTTTCTTTTTTTAGCGGAGCATGGATTGCTTTATATTCTGTGCCAAAATAGTTCTCGTTAACCACATAAATTTTATTAAGTTCTACTTCCTTATTTTTCCTAAATTTTTTTTCGTTCTTTCAACAATTTCTTCATCACTTTTCATAGCTAATCCTAATTATTTTATTGAGATAAAATTATTTAATTAAATGATTTTTTAAGTTGAAATAAATTACTTAGGCCGTTTTGTTCATGTCAAACTAATTTTCTAAATCTTCTTGTGCTTAAAGTAAATGTAAGTTATGTCCGTTAAAAGGAAATTTATAAATTTACCCTTATTGCTTTTAACAGGGGGGACAGGGCTAAAAATAAACATATTAAGTGGAATAGCTGGTTTTGATGAAGATAATTTATCTAAATCAACTCTTGATGTCCTTACCAAATTTGATTCATCATCAATTAAGCTGGCAGGAATGAAAAAAGTGGGTTTGCACTTTAATTCACCACAAACCATCTCAGAGTTGAATTTTACTTGATAAAAGTTCTTTATTTTGTTAATCCAAGCCTTGCCATAATATATTTTAGGTTCGTCGGGGAGGAGAGAAATATCATTCTTTGCTGAAATTGGTATGAAAAGTTCTTTTAGATGAATACGTCCATCAGCAGTTTCTACAAAGCGCTCCTCTCCGGCCAAAAAAGCCTCTACCAAACCTGAGAGTCTCTTACGAGAACTTCTTTTATGATCTGTATCTTCATCAAAGCTTTTTTGTTTTTTACTTTTAGATGATGTAGAGTCCGGTTTCTCATTTTCTTCATTATCATTTTTTAAAACTTTTCGTCTGCCTGATGAAAGATCTAGTTCGATAATATCATCATTTATATATGAAAGAGCTTCAGGATCTTTCATTCCTTTTTTACTTTTTCTTAGCTCATGAACAATATTCTCACCGATTGGGCATCCCTGAATATGTTCAGATACGAAAATAAAGTAAGGGTCTCGTTTACGAAACGATCTAGGTTTATCTAAATTCGCACATGTCACCTGAGCATCACACTTAGGATCTGGACATTTGAACATGTGCTTAGAGTTTATAGCTTTGTTGAACGCACGATCAGCATCATCTGCACTAACTAATCTTCTTAACTCTAAGCTAAATGCTTCTTCAAGTTTCATCGTGCCTCTCAAATCCAACTTATTCAATGAGTTAGTAGAATCATCATACAGTGACTCCATACGACAATGCCATTAAAAAACTTTTATATAGTAATTTATCTTATAGATCGAGGCAAAATTGATTTACATTCAACTCCGCAGAATTTATTATCTATCTATAAGATTAATCTGTAATTTAATTTTGAAAAGTGCTGTTGAATCAATATCTTTACGTTTGGTTTGATTGTTTTTTTTGATTGAGATGCTGTTTCTCATTTTTTAAAAATGTTTGCTGCCACTTAAGCAGCATTTTTCAATTCCATATGGGCTATGTCAATGAAAAAAAACATAAATAAAGACGAATTTTCAGAATGGGTATTACGGAACAGCCTTTACTGGATGAGTGCTGCCGCCCGCTGGAAGCTTGATGAAGACGATGAACACTGGCTCGTCTCGTTCGAAGACTGGAATAACGAGGTTGAGTCCGAGTTTGAGCGACTGTTGAATGATTACAAGCTCAGGGAGAAGCTTCAGGCTCATACAGATCAAGTCAGAACTTCTATCATCGACAATGTTCTGAGGAGCATCGATACGAGACTTGCCGAATGAATACGATGCCATTCAACTTTGACCGCCTTAGCAATGGCAAAGTCTTCATCAGCAACCTTGCTGGCTTTCACAGCTTCGTCGATCACGAAGAGCTACATCTTCTTGCTGATAACAAATTCCCTCCAGAACAAACAACCTCCAAGCTACTTGAAAGCCGATTGTTCATTGCTGACGATGCAACTCAGGCAGTTTCAAAAGCCTCACTGAGTTCTGCCTTTGCCAAGCGACTGATGAACGAACTGGCCTTCAGACCAATCTTTATGATTGTGCCGACTCTCAGGTGCGATCACACCTGCAAGTATTGCCAGGTCAGCAGAGCATCGGTTACCGCTGATGGTTATGATCTCAACCCAGAACTGATACCGCAAATCGTCAGCACAATTAAGAAGCTGGGCACCCCGCCATACAAGATTGAAGTGCAGGGCGGAGAACCGCTCCTCAGGTTCGATCTCGTCCAGTCAATTTATGAAGAATGTATTAGTTCGTTAGGTAGTGATGCTTTTGAAATGGTTATTGCCACGAGTCTCTCAATACTCGATGAAAGCATCCTCTCTTGGGTTAAAGAACGGAACATCACCTTTTCTGTCTCTCTTGATGGTAATGAAGCCGTCCACAATAAAAATCGTATCCTTACCGACTATCAGGCTCACAGCAAAGCCTTTGCAGGCATTCAGAAAATCACAGAAGAACTGGGAGCAAACCGTGTAGCAACGGTCACCACAGTTACTAAGGAGCTGACAAAAGAACCAGCCTCCATAGTGGATGCTCATCTGGCTCTTGGCCTCACTGACATGTTTATCAGGCCCGTCAGCCCATACGGGTTTGCTCAGAAGCAGAGCTTCACTTTTTCAATGCCAGAATATTTTGAGTTTTATAAAAAGTTAATGCAGGAAGTGTTGCTTCAGAACCAGAAGGGCATACCTGTCGTTGAGCATTCGGCTTCAATCCATCTAAAGCGGATTTTCAATCCGGGCTTTAGTGGTTATGCAGATCTGAAATCACCAAGCGGAGTCGCGCTGAACTGCATCTTGTTCAACTATGACGGCAAGGTATATGGTAGCGATGAAAGCCGTATGCTTCAGAAAGTAAATCCCGAAGCAGATTTCAGTGCAGGAGAGTTTGCTTCACTCTCATTCAGTAGCAACGAATACTACCGTTCCGCTCTCTCATCATCATTCAACTTCGCCATGCCAGGTTGTGACACCTGCGCATATCAGCCTTTCTGTGGAACAGATCCTTGTCAGAACATCAGTGTTCATGGCGAGCCTGTTGGTGACAAGAGTCGGTCAACTTTCTGCCAGTATCACAAAGGGATGTTCCGCTTCCTGCTGAATGAAATCTCTCAGGATGGACCAATGGCTGAGATGCTCAAAAGGTGGGCTTATGTCTGAGGTGCTGAGAAACGATATTTTCCGGTTTTCATCAGACTTACCAGTTCAGCAAGGCTTCTATTGCCTATGTAAAACCAAGCCCGAGAATCCTCAATTCTATCTGCCAAATTTGCTTGTCACTGCGACACAACTCAATTCCAGACTGCCTGCATATTTTGCAGACTCGATTGTTAGCCAGGAACTTTTCGATTCCATTGAAGATGGTGACATTGGGATCGTCAACAACGGCAACATGCTCCGGGTGATACTGTCCCGTAGAGCAAACCACAACACTGTCCTTGTCACTGAAAGGTGCAACAACAGTTGCCTGTTTTGTTCTCAGCCTCCTAAAGCTGGAAACGATGACTGGCTTCTCAACCAGTCAGCTCTCGCTATCGCTTCCTTCTCTCTGAATGGAGTAGTGGGAGTGAGCGGGGGAGAGCCTTTGCTCTATGGCGAAGACTTCCTGCATTTTCTGGACTTCATAATCGAAAATTCCCCTGACACAGCACTGCATGTTCTAACCAACGGACGGAAGTTTGCGGATGTCAGCTTTACCCAGCAGATGAAGGAAAGAAGCGATAAGATCAAAATCACGTTTGGGATACCGCTTTATTCTTCAAGAGCATCAGTGCACGACTATCTGGTCGGAAGCGAGGGAGCCTTTGATGAAACAGTCAGGGGACTGATCAATGCCGGTAACTCAGGTATCAACATCGAACTGAGAGTCATCCCTACTCAGGCTAACTATACAGAGCTTGATGACATTGTAGAGTTTGCTGGTCGTGTGTTCTCTAATATTAACCAAATCTCCCTGATGGGACTTGAGTCGATTGGATGGGCCCGTAAAAACTGGTCATCAATCTTTATAGAGCACGACAACTACAGTGAAAAAATCCTTTCGGCTGTAGACACTGCACACAGGTCAGGTATCCCTCTTACCATCTTCAATTATCCACTATGCCACCTTCCTGAAAGGGCATGGAATTTTGCAACTCAGTCAATCTCTGACTGGAAAAATTACTATCCCAAAGAATGTGATGAGTGCACTCAGAAGTCTTCGTGTGCTGGTTATTTCAGTTCATCAAAAGGCCGTTTTCATCAACCTCCGAGACCAATAATATGAAAAAGTTTAATTTCGCTGCTCTGCTTCCGGGATTTTTGGCTCTTAACAATTCAGTTTGGGCAAGTGATTCATCTACTGGTGCCAGTGATTTACCTGGTATGAGCCTGAATGAACATGATTTGGTGATAGCCCCGCTCAACACTGAAGTGCCGTTCTACATTGCCGGACACAGAAGTCACAGTTCTCACCGTAGCCACAGCTCACACCGTTCCTCATCAGGCGGTGGTTACTATGGCGGAAGCACTCCTTACTATCCGAAGACATACAGCTCACCAAGCACCTCAGACTCTTCAAGTTCAGGGACTCGCTCGTCTTCCTCCTCAGTCCGTTCGCTTCGTTCTAATGACACGGATAGCTCAACTACAACAAGCTCAGCAGGAACTACAGGTGTCAACCGTGCAAGTAGTGGACTGACATCGGATACAGAAAAACGTAAGCGGTTGATCATGAGAGTGCAGTTCGCCTTACTCGATAAAGGTTTTTACAACGGTAATATTGACGGGAGCATGGGACCAGCCACAAGGACAGCAATCAAGAATTATAGAGTTGCGAATGGATTGCCTACTCCAGTAAGAGAAACATTAGACACTCAGTTATTGAATTCTTTAAATATACTGGCCCGATAAGATATTGGGGGTAAATATAATGAAACTGAAACTTTCAATTTATAAAACAAAAAGAATTACTGATGACATTGATCAGGTTTTGAATTTGGAAAAAGTCCAAAAACCTATTGAATTTGAAATGGATGATGCAAGAGCATACCTTTATGCAAAGCAAATTTCTGACCCAGTGCTACCTGAATGGGCAACTTTATTTACAAGCCAAAAGACAGACATAAAGCCCGATTTTTTTGGTATGAATAGTAGCACTGGAGCAGTACTGGTAGTTGAGGTTGATAACTCAAGGTATCTTATCCCTTTTGGAACTGGTCATCACTTAATTAATGATAGTAGCATTGTCAAAGGTTTTGGACTGAAAACAACACTTAAATGTATTGAGCATAAAAAAATCCGTAGTCTGGATAAAGGTAGTCATAATGAAACAAATCTTCTTACTCGTAGTCAGAGTAGTAAAGAAGTCGATATATATAATCTTAAAATCGATTCTGAAATGGATATTCTAACAACCCTCACAGGCACTTCCACTGAAGATGTTTTAGGAAATAAAATAACTGGGAAAGATGCTTTTGTAATTGTGCCAGACATTGACTTAAAAACTATTCCTGAATTACTAATAAAAATAGACTCTATTTATAATTTACCCCTCCCTGAAGAATTCGAATGGGTTAACAATATCAAAGAAGCTGATGAGGCCGAAGTTGAAATATTGGATTCGCTTTTGATTGATTTGATAAAACAAAGAGAATTCAGTGACATATGGTTAGGTGAGCCAGAAATTGTGGATTGGGAAAATCAAATAGGATATTGTTTCGAGAGAAAGCAAAGAAGCATTATTTATGAAAGCCTTTCAATCAATCACATATGTGAATATTTTGATGGCAAAAATGCGGATGTTACTGTTGATGAACTTAAAAGAAGTTGCTTGCATGTTTTAAATGCCGATTATGAAACGATAAAGAAATGGTCTTTGTATAGATGCATTTATGCTGAAATAAAAGAAGGCGATCAAAACTACATTCTGCGAGACTCCATATGGTATGTGGCCGATAGAAAATTCGTAGAAACCATTGATGATGAGATGAAAAAGATTCTACATTATGAGGAGTCTGATAAGTTTCCGGTATACTCCTATAAAAGAGAAGAAGATTACAATAAAAATGTTTGTCTTGGTGACAAATCATTTACACACATGGATCAAAAATTTATCCATCATGGTGGTGGGAAAAGTAAAATTGAATTTTGCGACCTTATAAAAGGTGCATCAGATTTTATTCATGTGAAGTATTATAGTGGCTCACAAAGTATGAGCCATCTTTTCTCACAAGGATTTGTCGGTTCTGAACTTTTCATAAGCGATTCAGAGTTTCGAGGAAAACTTAATGAGAAACTTCCCGGTCATATAAAATTAGCTGATCATATAATACGGCCTGATGCTAAAAACTATAAATTAGTATTCGCTATAGCTACGAACAAAAAAATCCCTGAAGATCTGCCTCTGTTTTCAAAAATAAATTTAAAAAACTTTCATAAGAGCATTAGCAATTTTGGATACGAAGTTAGGATCTGCAAAATAGCAGTAGATCCCAATATTTACAAAAAAAAGTTATGTAAGCCACAAAAGAACAAGACCTAAGATAATTTATCAATGTCAGATATCTTGGTAAGTTCACTAAGATAATCTTGTTTATTCCTAAGAAGCCAATGGAAAACCTTGGGGTTTTCGAGTATTTTTTTAATGTGAGAGATAACAATCGTTAGCTTCAAACTATTGGAACCGTAGCTTTCTTTTATCTTTTGTGTATCGAAATGGACCTGAGCCATCTCTTTTTCAAGTCTTTCAATTGCTTTTCTATTACCAGATCTCTCATCAGTGTTAGGTTTACCTTTGTCGTTTAAAAGCTCAGGTGATGAACTGTGATAAAGCGATTGAGCAAAAATTTTTGAATAATTATCAAATTTTATCATTAGGTTTGCACATTCAATTTGCCTAAAAGGGATCATTCTTTTTAAGATAGTAAATGTGTTCTTCGGTATATCTCTATCATTAAATAATTCTATAACCTCAGGGCATATGCCTTTAAGAACTGATAGATTACTTTTTAATGAATCGGCGCTTATATTCAAGGCTGAACAGAGCATGTCTTCAGGAACCCCTACTCGAACAGCTTCTTTTAACATTTTCTGAATTTGAATTATTGTGATTCTATTAACTTTTTTATTGGGAGTATAAGTGTCGTAAACAGTTGAAACGAGACAAGCAACCCTTTCCTCACCAATATCTTTTAATGCTTCAACTCTCAGATGACCATCAAGGATTTTTGCATTGCCATTAGCTCCATCAATGTAAATCAGTATAGGTTCCACTAATCCAAGTGCAGATATCGTGCTCTTTATTTGTATGTATTTTTGGCTGCTTTTGTAGTTGGTAGGAAGTTTCTTAGTATAAATAAGATCGCATAATCTAAAGCTGACTGTTTTTTCATTAAAGCAGTATTTAATCATTTTGACCTCAGCAAGAAGTATTTTTCATTATAACTTTCACTACTTCATTTAAATTCTCATCGTCTAAGATTTTACTAAACTCTTCGTTATCAGATAACTCTTTGAATATTTGACTGGCTATAAGTAAGTTTCTCTCAACATATTCAGCTTTATTTTTAATTTTTCTATGCTGTGAAATGTTATCTTGATATATTTGTTTAAGCTCATCAGTAGTGAGTTTTTTCTTTTTCTTTGCAACTCCGAAACTATTGTTCAGAAATCCTTTCAAACCTTCATCTCTGGAGTCCAATATATCTCTGATTTTACCAACATCTTTATGTTTTATTAAACCTTCATCAAAAGCTTTAATTAGTAATTCTTGCCCACCTTCGAAGTCTACTCTGGCAATTTCAACTGCAAGCGAGATTGGAATGCTTCCTGATTCTACAGCAGATAATAGTTTGTTTTCTCCTTTGCTAATTAGCATAGTCAGGCTGGTAATCCAGTGCAATGATAGGCCAGTAGAATAGGATATTTCTTTGTTAGATAAACCTTGCTCGTTCATTTCTTTTATTCTTTGGAACTGCTCGCCCGCTCTTGGTATTACGCGAGCCATGTTTTCAACCAAACTCATTATGTATGCTTTGTTTTCATCGATGTCCAGTATGAAAGCAGGTATTAGCTTTTCTCCCAAAGCTGTGAGTGATTCAAGTCTACCCTGACCACAAATTAAGGCGAATTCATATTTTCTATCCGAAATCCTTCTTACTGTTATTGGCTTTCTTAATCCACTTGTGTCGATACTATCTGTTATCTCAGCATGTTTGAATTTGTTCCGAGAACGAGGAATTACAACTTTTATTTTTGATGTTTCAAGCATATGAATTTGATCGTCGTTCATTTAGGCTACCTCTATTTCCGCAGTTGAAAGCATATCAAAGAAGGTCCTGATGTTATCAAATCTATACATTTCGAATAGAAGGTTATTATTCTCTTTTAGACACAACTCATTTTCAAAACTTTCAATTGAAGGTAGGATGTAATAATCTACAGGTTCGGTATTAAGGCTGTTCATTCTTGCAATTACACTAACTTCGGGATTTAAGCTCCTGTCTAATCTAACTATCCATCTACATTTTCCAGAACCCATTTTTCGACATCGAGACAGTATTATGGAAAAGGTTAAACTTTTGTTTATGGTGATTAGTTTGTTATCTAATATAGATACTTCGCTATTATTAATTTCTTGGTGTATTTTATTCACAATTTTGTCATGTTTAATTCTTAACGCTGAGTTTATTTCTAAATAGCGGTAATCTCGTTCGGGTGTGTAATTTATCAGCTTATATGCTGGAAGAAGTCCTCCAAATCGACTTGCTACTACACTGCTCGATGGGCCATTATCCTCTTCATCAATGATAAAACCTGATATTTTTCCATGAGTCGAAAGGATCTTCTTTAAAAAATCAAGAATCTCTTCATTGCTCATTTTTTTTGAGCGGTTATCGATAATCTCTTTCGCTAACCTGAATTTTTCTTCTGAAATTATGGGCTTAAAAAAGGAATTATACTCGACCCAATCCTCTTCAGGATTTCGAACTCTTTTAGTTTTCAGCTTCTGAGATGTTCGATTATATGTATACTTACCAGTATAGCGATTATTTATAAGCACAGAATGTATCCGGCTTCGTGTCCAATCCGATCTGTCGCTGTATTTATATCCTTCTTGGTTTAATTTTGAAGCGATGAGATACTCATTTAACCCTTCAAAAATGAACATATTAAATATTTTCTTTACTAAGTCTGTTTCCTTTTTACTGCCTGGTACTAAGACTATCCTATCTGTTTGCAAACTCTTTCTCTCACCATTGTTGAGTATCATTTTTGCCTTGTTATTATTATCAAGCAATTTTCTTTTAAGTCCGTATCCAGGCACTCCACCTTGATAGTATCCTCGCTTAACAAGATTTACATGTCCGGCAAATACTTTTATAGAAAGGTTTTTACTAAAGGCTCCCGCAGCATACATCAGTGATGAAAGTATGAATGTCTCAGTATCACTATTAGCAGGAAGATTTTCAGCACAGTAGATAACATCTACCTTATTCATTTTTAATAGATATTTATAGTAAATGCCTTCTTGTGGATCTTTAAAGCGACCAAAACGACTTACATCATATACAAGTACAGCTTCAATATTAATTTCCTTGGTGAGTATGTCGTTGATTAACTTATTAAAATCATGCCTTCCTGACGTGGACACTCCACTTTTACCTGCATCATCATAGGTATGCAAGATATCCATATTGTGGTCGTCAGCATATTTTTTGAGGAACTGAGCTTGGTTGTCTAACGAAAACTCCTGATGGTTTGTAGACATCCGTAAATATTGGGCTACTTTAACCTTCTGATTTTGCTCTTTTTTATTGTCCATTGCAGTGCCTTGGTGCAACTGTGGAAATACTGATTTGTATAAAAATTGATCAATTTCGTTCAGGTTGCAACCTTTTTTGGCATTCATTTTTTTTTATTTTTTTTTCTTCAGGTACAAAACTACATCACTATTTGAAGATTCATTGTTATGAAAAAGGAGTAGGGGATGGTGGAGTGATAAGAATGAAGTGAAAATATTTTAAAAAGATGGTTCAAATAATTGATTTATATTGATTTTATACATGCTGGTGTTTTAGATATATCATTAATAACGAACAACACTTTTGCTTAGATTGAGCTGAATCGATGTATGTATTTAGGCGACTATTTATCTTACAAAGGGGAGCTTTTAATTCTTAATAGATATTCGCATCCCCATTGAGTTATCGATTATAAAATATTAAACATGTATCCTTTGCTACTCACTTTTCTGATTGCTGAATAGAGAAGGAAAAAGGTGTCTGTGCTTCTTCTTTACAAGCTTCCAGGTAGTCAGCCCACCATTGCAACATGAGTCTCCGTTCTTCCAAATGCTCCGCTTTGTGTATGTAAGCAGCCCGGACACTGTTGCGTTCCTGGTGGCTCATTTGTCTTTCCACAGCATCTCTCGACCATAATCCCGATTCGATTAAGGCACTACATGCCATAGTCCTGAAACCATGCCCGCAGACTTCTACTTTCGTATCGTAGCCCATTGTCCTGAGCGCTTTGTTGACAGTGTTTTCACTGATAGGTTTGTCGTCCCCAGTAAAACTGATAAACATAAGTTCTTTGTCACCACTGATCGAGTGAAGCTCTTCCAAGAGTGCTTTAGCTTGTGTGCTTAGTGGAACCAGATGTGGGGTTTTCATCTTTGCCCCTCTTGCAGAATATTTTACCCCTTTCATAGGTTGTCGCTCTCCGGGGATAGTCCACAATGAATTTTTGAGATCGACTTCTGACCAGCGAGCAAATCGCAGTTCACTCGAACGGACAAAGGTCAGGAGTGTTAACTGCACTGCAATTTGGGTAATGCCTCTTCCTTTATATGCTTCCAAACGATTCATAAGCTCTGGCAATCGTTCCAGAGAAAGGGCAGGGCGATGAACACTTTTAGTGGAAACAACAGCACCAGCGAGGTCGTTTGCAGGATTCTGTTCAATCAAAGCATTGTGAACGGCATACCTCATTACCGCCGTAATGCGCTGTTGTAAGCGGGAAGCCAGTTCATTGTGTCCTGAAGCTTCTGCTTTTTTCAAAGGAACCAATAAATCACGAGTTTTTAGCTCGCTGATATTACGTTTTCCGATGACAGGGAACACATGGGAAACAAGGCTGTTCAAAACAGTTGTTCTATGACTGTCTGACCAGGTTCTGTTACTGGTATGCCATTGTCGTGCAACTTGCTCAAATGTTAGCAAGCCCTTGCTCTCAATCTTTTGCGCTTTTCGCTTCTCACTTGGGTCTACATGGTTTGCGACAAGCTGACGAGCTTCGTCTCTTCGTCGTCTGGCTTCAGACAATGAAACCTCAGGATAGACACCCAGCGCGAGAATTTTCTGTTTACCAGCGAAGCGATACTGAAAACGCCAGTACTTGGAACCACTTGTGGTAATCAACAGGTGCATACCATTACCGTCGGTCATCTTGACAGGTTTATCAGAAGGCTTTGTATTTCTTACTTTTAACTCTGTGAGCGCCATACTAAAAACCCTCAGATGATGGTATCTGCAATATCGAACTTAACATACCAACATATGTACCAACTAAACAGAGTGGATTTTGAAATATGACGGTGTACGTTAACGGGCTACAAAAAGAAGGTAAGTGTTTGAAGTTGAAGAGTTGACTAGACTTTAAAATACTTAGGTGGGCTAACATATGGTGTCCCCTGCAGGAATCGAACCTGCAACTAGCCCTTAGGAGGGGCTCGTTATATCCATTTAACTAAGGGGACAGCGGCACGCAGTATAGCGAAACAGGCGATGAGATTCATCAGGTCGCCGCGCGTTTGCTCATTACGTCAGCAATGTCGCTGTTCAGCCTCTCTTTTGAGACCACTTTTTTCATGCAGGGGCCAGATAACACGTGCAGCGCAAATCCTTCTGCGCTGCACTTTTTTACCTGACGACGGTTATTCAGCACCTTCCTCTTTTTCTCCGCGCTCTTCACGCTCACGACGCTTCTCCTGCCTGCGCTTTTCCGCCTTCGCTTTGGCGACCGCCGCTTCACTCATGTCATTACGGATCTGTGCGTGACTGATCAGCGCAAAAATCAGGGTGCCGCCGGTGATGTTGCCGAGCAGGGTAGGCAGGGCAAACGGCCAGAGGAACTCATGCCAGCTGATGCTGCCATTGAAGACCAGATAGAGCACCTCCACCGATCCCACCACGATATGCGCCAGATCGCCCAGCGCAACCAGCCAGGTCATCATGACAATGACCACCAGTTTGGCCCCGCCCGCAGAGGGGAACATCCAGACCATGGTGGCGATAATCCAGCCGGAAATGACGGCGTTGGCAAACATCGAGCCGGGCGAGTTCTCCATCACTTTCATGCTGATGTCGGTAAAGGCCTGACGGGTCGCCTCATCAAAAATGGGCATCTCGTTGAAGGCCAGCGCACCCAGTGCCGTACCGATCAGGTTACCCAGCAGGACAATACCCCATAACCGTAACAGCAGACCGCCATTACCCCAGGTCGGTTTGTGCATGACCGGCAGCACTGCCGTGACGGTGTTTTCGGTAAATAACTGCTGGCGCGCCATGATGACGATGACAAAGCCAAAGGTGTAGCCGAGATTTTCCAGCAGAAATGCACCCGGCACGCCATCAAGGTGGACCTTGAATATCCCCTTCGCCATCAGTGAGGCACTCATGGAGAGGCCTGCGGCAATGGCTGACCAGAGCAGGGCCATCCCGTCACGCTCCAGCTCTTTCTCCCCATCCTGACGGATCTCTTCATGGATCGCCGCGGCGCGGGAGGGTAATGCCTCCTCATCGACTTCGATGTCAGTGCCCTTGTCCTTCTCTTCGCTATCGACGTCGTTAGGACCCTGTTCATTACCTGATGAAGGCTTCATATTTTCTCCTGGTGATAGTGCTGTGGCGTAATAAGCGTAGCTGTTTTTTATTTGCCAATTATGTAACGAGCGATGCGAATAAGCGTAACAAGCTTTTTCATACCTGCATTTTTATTCAGACTCAGCGCCAGACCGCACGAATAAACCCCTGACAGCGCGCCTGAGCAGCGGCTCAGACTTCGGCCCTTAGCAACATTGTGGTAATATCCCGGCCACTTTTAGCTGGTGCGATTCCCCCCTCGATGTTGGAAATCATTACGCTCACTTGTGCATACGATGAACGCGCGCTGTTTCAGCAGCTCTCATTTCGCGTCTCTGCCGGTGACATTGTGCAGATTGAAGGCCCCAACGGTGCCGGTAAAACCTCGCTACTGCGACTGCTGGCGGGGCTGAGCCGTCCTGAGCAGGGTGAGATACGCTGGCAGCAGCAGCCGATCCTGCGGCAGCGCGACGTCTGGCATCAGGCGATGCTTTATCTGGGCCATTATCCCGGCGTCAAAGGTGTCCTCACCCCGCTGGAAAATCTGCGGTTCTACCACCCTGACTGCAGTGACGCGCAGATTTTTGCTGCGCTTGACAGTGTCGACCTCACGGGTGACGAAGAGGTGCCGGTAAGCCGGTTGTCGGCGGGTCAGCAGCGTCGCGTCGCGCTGGCGCGCCTCTGGCTCAGCCAGGCCCGTGTCTGGATCCTGGATGAGCCGCTGACCGCCATCGACAAAGCGGGGGTTGAAAAATTAATGGCCAGATTTGCCGCCCATGCCGATAACGGGGGCGCCGTGATCCTGACAACCCATCAGGATCTACCCGCTGCGGCCGCGCGGGTGCGTAAAATTCGCCTTGGCGATGCGGAGGCAAGCTGATGCTGTTTCGCCTGATTCAGCGTGAATTGCGTATCGCCTTTCGCGGCGGCGCTGATGTGGTCAATCCGCTGTGGTTTTTCCTGATTGTGATTACCCTGTTTCCGCTGGGCATCGGACCTGATCCGCAGCAGCTGGCGCGCATTGCGCCGGGTGTCGCCTGGGTGGCCGCGCTGCTGGCGTCACTGCTGGCGCTGGAGCGCCTGTTTCGCGACGATTTCAGCGACGGTTCGCTGGAGCAGCTCCTGCTGTTGCCTTCGCCGCTGCCGGTGACGGTCATCGGCAAAGTCGTGGCGCACTGGCTGATCACCGGTCTGCCGCTGATTATCCTGTCGCCGCTGGCGGCGCTGCTGCTGTCGCTGGATTTCAA
>NZ_PUGA01000050.1:0-22796 GCF_003236725.1 Pantoea sp. ARC270 | reverse complement strand
AAAAAAGATGGTGGCTACGACGGGAATCGAACCTGTGACCCCAGCATTATGAGTGCTGTGCTCTAACCAGCTGAGCTACGTAGCCATCTTTTTTTCGCGTTACCTTCATCGGCGTTGCGGGGCGCATTATGCGGAGTTGACCTGACAGCGTCAACAATTTTTTTACCGATTTTTGCCTGGTTATGGCTGTTTGCGTGGCTTATAACCAGCATGGCGGTTTATTCGGCAATTTTTCAGTGAATACAACGCTAATCGTCAAAAAAATGGGCCGCAGCGGGCCCATTCTGACCGTGCTCAGTCGGCTTATTGATAGGCTGACTGATGCACACCAACGGCACGACCTGATGGATCGTTCATGTTTTTAAACGCCTCGTCCCACTCGATCGCTTTGGCTGACGAACAGGCTACTGATGGACCGCCTGGCACACACTCCGCGGCGCTGGCCAGCGGGAACAGCTCTTCAAAGATCTCACGGTAGAGATAGGCTTCCTTCGACCCCGGCGTGTTGTGCGGGAAGCGGAAGTGAGCGGTTGCCAGCTGCTGGTCGCTGATTTGCTTCGCAGCCACCTCTTTCAGCGAGTCAATCCAGCTGTAACCGACGCCATCTGAGAACTGCTCTTTCTGACGCCACGCCACGCTTTCCGGCAGGTAAGAGGAGAAACATTCACGCAGAATGTGCTTCTCCATTTTGCCGTTGCTGCCACACATTTTATCTTCCGGGTTGATACGCATCGCCACATCCAGGAATTTTTTATCCAGGAACGGCACGCGGGCCTCAACGCCCCAGGCGGACATCGCTTTGTTGGCGCGGGCACAGTCGAACATATGCAGCGCCTGCAGTTTACGCACGTTTTCTTCGTGGAACTCTTTAGCGTTGGGGGCTTTATGGAAGTAAAGGTAGCCGCCGAACACTTCATCTGCGCCTTCGCCTGACAGCACCATCTTGATGCCCATAGCCTTGATTTTACGCGACATTAAGTACATCGGCGTGGAGGCACGAATGGTGGTGACGTCATAGGTTTCAATGTGATAAATCACATCGCGAATTGCATCCAGACCTTCCTGCACGGTGAAATGAATCTCATGGTGCACGGTGCCCAGATGTTCCGCCACGGCTTTCGCCGCTTTCAGATCGGGTGAGCCTTCCAGCCCGACAGCAAAGGAGTGAAGCTGTGGCCACCACGCATCACTTTTATCCTGGTCTTCAACACGCTTTGCCGCAAAACGTTTGGTCACGGCGGAAATGATGGAGGAGTCCAGACCGCCCGACAGCAGCACACCATAAGGCACATCTGACATCAGGTGACTTTTCACAGACTCTTCCAGCGCATGCTTCAGGCCGGCCGCATCGGTGGTGTTGTGTTCAACGTTTTTGTACTCCATCCAGTCACGCTGCCAGTAACGACGGATTTCGCCATCGGTGCTGGAGAGGTAGCTTCCCGGCGGAAACTCTTTAATCGAACGGCAGACCGGTACCAGCGCTTTCATTTCTGACGCGACATAGAGATTGCCATGCTCATCGTTACCCATATAGAGCGGGATAATACCGATATGGTCACGGCCAATCAGATACGTGTTTTTGACGCTATCGTAGAGGATAAAGGCGAACATGCCTTCCAGGTCATCAAGGAAGTCGACCCCTTTCTCCTGATAGAGCGCCAGAATCACTTCACAGTCAGAACCGGTCTGAAACGCATAGCGATCGCTGAGTTCCGCGCGCAGCGCCTGATGGTTATAAATTTCGCCGTTGACTGCCAGGACATGGGTGTGGTCAGCGTTGTACAGCGGCTGTGCGCCGTTGTTAACGTCAACAATTGAGAGACGTTCATGCGCCAGGATGGCATGGTCATCAGCGTAGACGCCTGACCAGTCCGGGCCGCGATGACGCATTAAGCGTGAACATTCCAGCGCCTTTTTGCGCAGCTCAACAGGATCGCTTTTCAGATCCAGCACACCAAAAATTGAACACATAACTGACTCCTGAGCTCACCTTACGGCGATGTTATCTTTTAGGTTTGTCCGGCAGCCTGACGCTGCGTGATAGATAAGAAAATGCGCTATTTGGTGCCGTCAATGCAAGAGGAATCGTGATTTACTGATAAAAATATTGATCACATGACGATAAAATTGAATAAACGATAATTTAATGGCTGTTTTGTTGTTGGATCTGCAATGAAATGCATTTTTTGAGCAAAAATCAGGCGGCAAACAGGGGGGTAAAAGCGGAGAAAAAGGGGAGACGCATCACAATTCAGCCCGATGCGTCATAAGCAAACTGAATCAGAACAGGTCAATATCGGCAACAGAGGGGTAGATCCAGTCCGGGCGGAACGGCATCGCGTCAATATCGCTCAGGGTGGAGACGCCAGAGAGCACCAGCACCGTCTCCAGACCCGCCTGGAAACCGGCCAGAATATCGGTGCGCAGGTTATCGCCGACGATGACCGTCTCTTCGGAGTGAGCCTGCATTTTGTTCAGCGCGGCACGCATGATGTAAGGGCTTGGTTTGCCCACAACAAAGGGGCTGCGGCCGGATATCTTCTCAATCCCCGCACAGAGTGCGCCACAGGCGGGAATAAACCCACGCGCATGGGTATCGGGATTGGTGGCAATAAAGCGAGCGCCGTTGGCAACAAAGAAGGCCGCTTTATGCATCATGTCCCAGTTAAAGGAGCGGGTCTCTCCGACAATCACAAAGTCGGGATTCACATCGGTAATGGTAAAGCCCGCTTTGTAGAGTTCATGAATCAGCGCCCCTTCACCAATCACATACGCCTTTTTGCCCTCCTGACGGCGCAGGAAGTCCGCGGTGGCCATTGCCGAGGTGTAGAAGACGGAATCGGGCACCTCAACGCCTGCTGAGGCAAAACGGTTAGCCAGATCCTGCTCAGTCTGCGAAGGGTAGTTGGTCAGCACCACCAGCGGCATCTCTTTGGCCAGAATGCGCTGCAGAAATTCCTGTGCGCCGGGAACGGCCGTGTTGTCGTGCATCAGCACGCCATCGATATCACAAATTACGCTTTTTATGGTCATAGTCAGATCCGGTGTGGCCCGCCACAGCAGCGGGTGAGCTTAATCTTCCAGAAGGTGTTGCAGCAGAATGCCGTTAAGCATGGCACGTTTAGCCAGCGCAAAGGCACCAATCGCAGAACGATGATCCAGTGTCGAACGAACAACCGGCAGATGCTTACGGAAGGCCTCTAATGCCTGGGTATTGATGCAGCCCTCAATCGCGGGCAGCAGCACTTTTTCTGCTTCGGTAATCTCTCCCGCCAGCACCACTTTTTGTGGATTAAACAGGTTGATGGCGATGGCAATCGCTTTGCCGAGATAGCGCCCCACGTGCTCGATCACTTCACAGGCCAGGGCATCACCCTGATTCGCCGCTTTGCAGATGTGAGGCATCTGGCACGCCTCCAGCGTCAGCACACTGGGGTAGCCCTGATTCAGCAGGTGACGCACACGGTTTTCAATGGCGCCATTGGCAGCAATGGTTTCCAGGCAGCCAAAGTTACCGCAGTGGCAGCGTTCGCCTAACGGATCGACCTGAATGTGGCCGATCTCGCCGACGTTACCGTTGCTGCCGAGAAAAATATGGCCGTTGGCGATAATGCCTGCACCGGTCCCCCGGTGTAACCGCACCAGAATTGAGTCAGCACAGTCGCGGCTTGCACCGAAGTAGTGCTCGGCCAGCGCCAGACTGCGGATATCGTGACCCACAAAACTGGTGACGTTAAAGCGTTTCTTCAGGCTGGCGACCAGCGGCCAGTGGCTGACAGCGATGTGCGGCATATAGCGAATCACGCCGTTAATCGGGTCGACCAGGCCGGGCAGGATCACGGAAATGGCGATCAGCTCGCGGATTTTACGCTGGTGCTGCTCGATGAAGCCGCTGATGGCATTAAACAGCGCATGCTCCAGCGTCTCCTGGGTGCGTTCCGGCAGCGCATAATCCTCCTGCGCCAGCGATTTGCCGCTGAGGTCAAACAGCGTAAGGGTGGCATCGTGACGGCCGAGCCGGACGCCGATGGTCTGGAAGTGGCGGGTTTCAGTGATAATCGAGATAGCGCGGCGACCACCGGTAGACGCCTGCTGGTCTACCTCTTTGATCAGGCCGCGCTCAATCAACTGGCGGGTAATTTTCGTGACGCTGGCGGGGGCGAGCTGACTAAGTTCGGCAATCTGAATGCGCGATATCGGCCCCTGTTGATCAATCAGCCGGTAAACCGCTGCGCTATTAAGTTGCTTAACAAGATCGACATTTCCTATTTGTGACTGGCCGCCAGTGGTCATTCAGTGCTTACTCGCTCAGGACGTCGTCTCCGTTGACAAACGTCTTAATGATTTTAAAGTCGCGCGTAAACACAGTCAGGTTCGCGATTTTTCCTGCTTCGATCGAGCCTAACTGTTTTTCCACGCCCATCGCCCGTGCCGGGTAGAGTGATGCCATGCGCAATGCTTCGTCCAGTGCGATACCCACATGCTCGACGCTGTTCCGTACCGCTTCAATCATCGTCAGGGCGGAACCACTGAGTGTGCCGTTTTCGTCAACACAGAGCCCGTCACGATAATAGATTGTTTTGCCAGCAAAAATAAACTCACTGATTGCCGCGCCCGCTGGTGCGGTGGCATCCGTTACCAGCACCAGCTTGTCGCCTTTTATGCGTTTAGCATTGCGCACGTTAGCGTAATGTACATGTAAACCATCCGCAATAATGCCGCAGTATACATCAGGCGAATCAAACAGCGCACCGATAAGCCCCGGTTCACGACCGGCAAAGGCGGGCATCGCGTTGTAGAGGTGTGTCGCAAAACTCACGCCAGCCGAGAAGCCCGCTTTCGCCTCTTCATACGTTGCACTGGAGTGACCGGCAGACACAATGATCCCGGCGTCAGTCAGCTGTCGAATCACCTCGCGACCGGCATTTTCCGGCGCCAGCGTCACTTTGGTGATGACATCGGCGTTGTCACACAGATACTGCACCATCGCCGCATCCGGCAGGCGAATCAGCGCCGGATCGTGGGTGCCTTTCTTCGCCTTGCTGAGCCACGGGCCTTCCAGATGCAGACCCAGCGCCTGATGCTGATGTTTCTGCAGATAGGCGCGCATGGTGTCGATGGCCCGCTTCATCAGGGCATCGCTGCTGGTGATCAGCGTCGGTAAAAAGCTGGTGCAGCCCGATTTCTCATTGGCGCGCTGCATAATCTCCAGCGTTTCAACGCTGAGCGCATCAATGTCGTCATTGAACTGCACGCCACCACAGCCGTTAAGCTGGAGATCGATAAAGCCTGGCGCAATGATGGCACCCGCCACATCCCGCAATTCAACATCCGCGGCAACCGCTTCACGCGGGCAGACGTGCGCAATCTGCGTCCCGTCAACCACGACCGCGTAGTTATCCAGAATCTCATGACCGCTGTAGATGCGACCGTTGACTAATGCGTACATCTCTCTTCTCCCGTCCTGGCCTGCTGTCACGCAGCGTAACAGCAGGGCATGACAATGTTCTGTTACACGCCTTTCATATTTTCCGCTTCCATTTCGCGGAAATATTTTACGGTTTTCACTTTCAGTTCCATGGTGGCCGGCTCATCACACACCACCACCGATTTTGCGTGCAGCTGCAGGCAGCTGATGGTCCACATATGGTTGACGTTGCCTTCAACCGCCGCCTGCAGGGCCTGCGCTTTAACATGGCCGGTAACCAGAATCATCACTTCCTCTGCATCCAGCAGCGTGCCGACGCCGACCGTCAGCGCGTATTTAGGCACCTGGTCAACGTCGCCGTTGAAGAAGCGAGAGTTCGCTACGCGGGTATCATGGGTCAGGGTTTTAATGCGGGTTCGCGAAGCCAGCGACGAAGCCGGTTCGTTAAAGGCGATATGGCCGTCGTTACCGACACCCCCCATAAACAGGTGAATTTTACCCAGCGCGCGAATTTTCTCTTCGTACTGACGACATTCTGCGTCAATATCGGGTGCATTACCATTCAACAGGTTGATATTTTCCGGTTGAATATCAACGTGATCGAAGAAATTACGATACATGAAGCTGTGATAGCTCTCCGGATGCTCTTTTGGCAGGCCCACATATTCATCCATATTGAACGTCACAACATGCTTAAAACTGACCTGGCCCGCTTTGTGCATATCAATCAGGTGTTTGTATGCCTCCAGTGGCGTGCCGCCGGTAGGCAGACCCAGGACAAAAGGTTTTTCCGCTGTCGGGTTAAACGCGTTAATGCGGTTAACGATATGTCGGGCGGCCCATTTGCCGACCTGGGTTGGCGTCGCTAAAGGAATCAGTCTCATGTTTCACCTCATTTGAAATGGAAAGGGGATCGCTGAACCGTTGCGTAAATCATCAGCCTGAACAGATTTTCTATTCTCGCCACGGCCGGAGCGCAATTCAATATTTCGGATCATAAAATAAGTTTGCATTCATAGCCAGATGTTGCAGTGTGACCTGATGTTTTTTAGTGATAAAAGTCACATATGTCGGGGTTTTAATTTGCGAGGCGAATTAATTTGTCATTACACTTCGCTGCGTGACATGCAGTGTATTCACAATCTTTGCAGCTGACATAACAACATTAAGCGGCGCAAAGCGACAAGTCAGGCTCATAGGGGGAAGGTCCATGTTAAGTTATTTACAGAAGGTAGGGCGGGCACTGATGGTGCCGGTTGCCACCCTGCCAGCGGCAGCGATACTTATGGGGGTAGGGTACTACCTCGATCCCGTCAGCTGGGGTGCAGATAACGCGCTGGCGGCGTTGCTGATCAAGTCCGGTGCGGCGATTATTGAGCACATGTCAGTCCTGTTTGCGATCGGTATCGCCTACGGCATGTCGAAAGATAAAGATGGCGCGGCGGCCCTCACCGGCTTTGTCGGCTTCCTGGTGGTCACCACGCTCTGCTCACCAGCCGCTGTCTCAATGATTCAGAAAATTCCTTTGGCACAGGTGCCTGCTGCCTTTGGCAAAATCGAAAACCAGTTTGTCGGCATTCTGGTCGGTATTCTCTCGGCAGAAGTCTATAACCGCTTCAGCCACGTCGAACTGCCTAAGGCGCTCTCTTTCTTCAGCGGACGCCGGCTGGTGCCGATTCTCGTTTCGTTCCTGATGATCTTCGTCGCCTTTATCCTGATGTATATCTGGCCGGTGGTGTTCAATGGTCTGGTAGGCTTTGGCGAGCATATCCAGAAGCTTGGCTCGGTCGGAGCCGGTATTTACGCCTTCTTTAACCGTCTGCTGATCCCGGTCGGTCTGCATCACGCGCTGAACTCCGTGTTCTGGTTCGATGTGGCCGGAATTAATGACATTCCTAAATTCCTCGGCGGTGCACAGTCACTGGCGGATGGGTCGGCCACCGTGGGCATTACCGGTCGCTATCAGGCGGGCTTCTTCCCGATCATGATGTTTGGTCTGCCTGGCGCTGCGCTGGCTATCTATCACTGCGCGCGTCCTGAGAATCGCGTCAAAGTGGGCAGTATCATGCTGGCCGCTGCGTTTGCCGCCTTCTTTACCGGGATCACCGAACCGCTGGAGTTCTCCTTCATGTTCGTGGCACCGGTGCTCTATCTGATCCACGCCGTACTGACCGGTATTTCTGTCTTCATCGCCGCCAGCATGCACTGGATCGCCGGATTTGGTTTCAGCGCCGGGCTGGTGGATATGTTCCTCTCCACCCGTAACCCGCTGGCGACCCACTGGTACATGCTGATCCCGCAGGGGCTGGTGTTCTTCGTTATCTATTACGTGGTCTTCCGCTTCACCATCAAAAAATTCAATCTGTTGACCCCTGGCCGCGAGCTGGCGGTGGCCGGTGATGAAAGCGATGGGTATGACGTCAACGTGGACAACAGTGATAACGGTGAAAGCGCCACGGAATCCCTGGCACGTCGCTACATCGGTGCAGTCGGTGGCTCCGCTAACCTGACCAGCATTGACGCCTGCATCACCCGTCTGCGTCTGAACGTGAACGATTCGGCTCAGGTCAACGAGAGCGTGGCGAAGCGTCTGGGCGCGTCCGGCGTTATCCGTCTGAATAAACAGAGCGTGCAGATCATTGTCGGCACCCAGGCCGAAGGCATCGCCTCCGCCATGAAAAAAATGCTGGCCAAAGGCCCGGTCGCGGCAGCTGCATCCGGCACGACGCCAGCGGCAGAGCCGGAGGTTAAACCGCAGGCCGTGCTGAACAGCGAGAAGCGCGTTATTGCGACGCTGCTGGCACCGGTAACGGGAGAGGTCGTGGCACTGGATGCGGTTCCGGATGAAGCCTTTGCCAGCAAAGCTGTAGGCGACGGGCTGGCCATCAAACCCAGCGACAAATGGGTTGTGGCACCGATTGCCGGAACGCTGGTGAAAATCTTCAATACCAATCATGCGTTCTGTCTGGAAACCGACAACGGTGTCGAGATCGTGGTTCACATGGGACTCGATACCGTGGCGCTGGACGGAAAAGGCTTTACCCGGCTGGCGGAAGAGGGAGCCAGCGTGGTAGCCGGTCAGCCGGTGCTGGAGATGGATCTTGAATTCCTGAACGCAAATGCCCGCTCGATGGTGAGTCCGGTGGTGGTCAGCAATAGCGAAGATTTCGCGGGTCTGACACTCCTGGCCCACGGTCCGGTCGTCGCAGGTGAAACCCCGCTGTATGAAGTGAAAGGCTAATCCCCGCAACAGAACCCCACAGGCAGGAAGCGATTCCTGCCTTTTTTGTTTTAAAGGCTTAACAAACGGTTGTTTCCCTCAGACGCTTTGTGGATCATACTCCGTTACTTCGTGGTACAAATCACCCGTTATTCGTATTGAGGATTTTTGAGATGAGTGAGGCTGAAGCCCGCCCAACTAACTTTATTCGTCAGATCATTGACGAAGATTTGGCGAGCGGTAAGCACAGCAGCGTGCATACCCGTTTTCCGCCGGAGCCCAATGGCTATCTGCACATTGGTCATGCGAAATCGATCTGTCTGAATTTTGGCATCGCCCAGGATTATCAGGGGCAATGCAACCTGCGTTTCGACGATACCAATCCGGTTAAAGAGGATATGGAATTCGTTGAATCCATCAAGCGTGACGTCCAGTGGCTGGGTTTTGAGTGGAGCGGTGAAGTCTGCTACTCATCAGACTATTTTGATCAGCTCTACAACTATGCCGTTGAGCTGATTACCAAAGGGCTGGCTTACGTTGATGAGCTGAGCCCGGATCAGATTCGCGAATATCGTGGCACCCTGAAAGAGCCGGGCAAAAACAGCCCGTATCGCGATCGCAGCGTGGAAGAGAACCTGGCGCTGTTTGAAAAAATGCGAAACGGTGGCTTTGCGGAAGGCACGGCCTGTCTGCGCGCCAAAATCGATATGGCTTCGAACTTCATCGTTATGCGCGATCCGGTGCTTTACCGCATCAAGTTTGCGGAACATCACCAGACCGGCAACAAGTGGTGCATCTACCCGATGTATGACTTTACCCACTGCATTTCCGATGCGCTGGAAGGCATTACGCACTCGCTCTGTACGCTGGAGTTCCAGGACAACCGCCGTCTTTATGACTGGGTGCTGGACAACATTACGATTCCGGTTCATCCGCGCCAGTATGAGTTCTCGCGCCTGAATCTGGAGTATGCGGTGATGTCAAAACGCAAACTCACTCAGCTGGTGACCGAGAAGCATGTAGAAGGGTGGGACGATCCGCGGATGCTGACCGTTTCAGGTCTGCGCCGTCGTGGTTACACCGCAGCTTCTATCCGTGAGTTCTGCCGTCGTATTGGCGTGACCAAGCAGGATAACATCGTCGAGATGGCGTCACTGGAATCCTGCATCCGTGATGATCTGAACGAAAATGCGCCACGCGCAATGGCAGTACTCGATCCCCTGAAAGTGGTGATCGAAAACCTGCCCGCCGGTCACAACGAGGTCATCACCATGCCTAACCATCCGGGTAAACCGGAGATGGGCACGCGTGAAGTGCCGTTCAGCCGTGAGATCTGGATTGACCGTGCAGATTTCCGCGAAGAGGCGAACAAACAATATAAACGTCTGGTTCTGGGCAAAGAAGTCCGTCTGCGCAATGCCTATGTGATCCGTGCAGAGCGGGTAGCCAAAGATGAAGCGGGCAACATTACCTGCATCTACTGCACCAGCGATGTGGATACCCTGAGCAAAGATCCGGCCGATGGCCGCAAGGTGAAGGGGGTGATTCACTGGGTGTCTGCGGATCATGCGCAGCCTGCCGAGTTCCGCCTCTATGACCGACTGTTCAGCGTGCCGAATCCGGCGGCGGCTGAAGATTTCCTGGCGGTGATCAACCCTGATTCACTGAGCATCAAAAATGGTTTCGTCGAACCGAGCCTGCGCGATGTGGAAGCAGCCACCCCGTTCCAGTTTGAGCGAGAGGGCTATTTCTGCGCCGACAGCGTTTACTCTAAACCGACGCAGCTGGTGTTTAACCGCACCGTGGGGCTTCGCGACACCTGGGCTAAAACGGGCGAATAATCGTTTAGGGCTGACCTCATAAAATGACAAAAGGGCGATTAATCGCCCTTTTTTATTGCCCCTGTATTGAGAATTGCCGACGTTTATTCTGGCTTAATGCAAATTCTGCTCAGAGTGCCTTGTGAGAGAAATCTGAGTTTAAAAAAATTAATCAATTTCAGGATGTGAATTGTCCGCTTTCAGGTAGGCTATGCGCTCTAAGAGGTAGCAAAGCGGGTTATATAAGGAAAAAAAATGCCAGTCCTCGCTCAGGAAGCCAAACACAGTGTCGTCGTTTTACATCAGCTCATTGAACGTATTTTTAATCAGCCTGCCGGATCGGATGACAGCTTTGAGCTGATGATGTCCTTTTTCCATCCTGATTTCCGCATGGTGACGCCAAAAGGCAAAGAGTACGATCTTAACGCGGTCGAAGAGCTGTTCCGACAGCTGCAGGGGCAGCGGGAAGGGATGCGAATTGCGACCTGTGAGCACGTCATTCTTTCTCATCATGAAAATGAGATCACCGTGCAGTATCGTGAAATGCAGATGCTGAATGGCAATAACCAGAGCCGTATTTCGCTGGCGATTCTGGATTGCAGTAGCTCGAATCCACGCTGGCGTTATCTGCAGGAGACGCTGGTGGCCTGAGGGTTCAGCAGAGCACAGACGAAAAAAAACCGGTCACGTAACCGGTTTTTTTATTTCCGCCCGCCAGATTACTGGTCGTGCAGGGTCTCATCTTCACGGCAGTCGCCCAGCGTACAGTGTCCGTACAGATAGAGGCTGTGGTTGGTCAGCTTGATGCCGTGGCGGGTCGCGATTTCACGCTGGCGCGTTTCGATGGATTCATCGCTGAACTCGATAACCTTGCCGCAGTCCAGGCAGATCAGGTGATCGTGGTGATGCTGCTGCGTCAGTTCGAAAACGGATTTGCCGCCTTCAAAGTTGTGACGTGTCACAATACCGGCGTCGTCGAACTGGTTCAGCACGCGGTAAACGGTGGCCAGGCCAATCTCTTCGCCGATGTCGATCAGGCGTTTATACAAATCTTCCGCGCTGACGTGATGGCACTCAGGTTCCTGAAGCACTTCCAGAATTTTCAGTCTGGGCAGTGTCACTTTCAGGCCAGCCTTCTTTAATGCGGTGTTGTTGTCAGTCATGCGGATTTTGTCCTGTTACTAATATTCACTTTTGTGGCTTGTCGCCTTGAATGTCGATCTGTGCTCATTCGCATTTGCGTCTCATTATAGAGCTCAGGGGATGAAATGAAAACCTGAGGGCCGTGAATCATCATGGGCGATGGGGGAAGCTTCACCGGGCCGGGGAGGATTCTGGCAGAGGTCTTTCAGCACATCACTGCGTCATACCGCCTGAGCTAATACGCGGAAGATCGATGCGGGTATTCTACAGATTAAACGAAGAAAGTTAAAAAAATGTGGCTATTATTTCTATAGGAAATTCCATTGCCTCAATGTGAGCTGGCGCTCACATTGAGGCGGGGCGCATCAGGCTTCGATGATCTCTTTCAGCTGCAGTTCATCAAAAATCTGCTTAACCCACTGATCGACGCGCTGGCTGGTCAGCTCAGGCTGACGATCTTCATCAATGGCCAGGCCCAGGAAGTGCGTCTCATCAGCCAGACCTTTTGAGGCTTCGAAATGGTAGCCTTCTGTTGGCCAGTGACCCACGATAACGGCGCCGTGCGGCTCGATAATGTCGCGGATTGTGCCCATCGCATCACAGAAATATTCAGCGTAATCTTCCTGGTCGCCACAGCCAAACAGGGCAACCAGCTTGCCGTTGAAATCGATCTCTTCCAGCGTCGGGAAGAAGTCATCCCAGTCGCACTGCGCTTCACCGTAGTACCAGGTCGGGATGCCCAGCAGCAGGATATCAAACGCTTCCAGGTCTTCTTTTGTACTTTTCGCGATGTCATGCACTTCTGCAACATCTTTACCCAGCTGTTTCTGGATCATTTTTGCAATGTTTTCGGTGTTGCCGGTATCGCTGCCAAAGAAGATGCCTACGAGTGCCATGAGTAAAATAACCTCTTAAATCCTGATAATGAGATGTGTGCCGCAGCACATTTCTGCGAATAATAGCAGACGAGACAAACCCGCGGAACGGTTAAAGCCTCGACATTTGCTCCTGCGTGCGATTTGCCCGCATCAATCCAGTTTGAGCTGCGCCAGCAGCATCTGTTCAATCAGTTCGCTGCGGCTGAGATTACGCTGCGCGGCCAGCGAATTGAGTGCATCGACGGCCTCACTGTTCATTTTCAGTTCGACACGACGCAGTCCGCGCCCTTTGTCACGTTTCAGTTGATTGCGCTTATTGATGCGCAGCTGTTCATCACGCGAAAGCGGACTGGTTTTGGGGCGACCCGGGCGGCGCTCATCAGCAAACAGATCGAGCGTCGTGCGGTCAGTGTGTTCTTTTGCCATGGCTTAGTAAAACTGAATGGGTGCGGGCGCCAGACGCTCACCGCGCAGATTATAAATTATTGGCCGTTGCCGCAGAGAAATCGACCTGCGGCAAAATTTTAGCGCGCCATCATACTGCACGCTTACTCCGGACGCCAATCCTAAACCTTTACTGCCATCTATTTGCTTTTAAAGCGCAAAAAAGCGCCGCACACTGCGCAAAACGGCATCGGGCTTCTCAGCATGGACCCAGTGGCCCGCACCGCCGATCACGTGGGCCTGCGCCGCCGGGAACTGCTGAAGTAACGCATCGCGATAGCGGTTATCCAGGTAACTGGAGTCGCCGCCGCGGATAAAAAGAGCCGGATGAGGCCAGGCGGGAACAGGCTGCCAGCCAGAAAGGGTAGGGTAGTTATCCCACAGCACCGGTACGTTAAAGCGCCATTGCCCGTCATGAAATGACTTCAGCAGGAACTGAATGACCCCTTCTTCTTCAATCACCGGCCGCATAATGCGGGCCGCCTCGCTGCGCAGCGTCACACCTGCCTCTGAGACGGCGCGAATACCGGCAAAGATCAGGTCGTGACGCCGGGTCTGATAATCGACCGGTGCGATATCGATCATCACCAGCCGCTCAATGCGATCCGGCACCAGCGCGCTCATGGTCATGGCGATTTTACCGCCCATCGAATGACCGATGACCGCGACGCGGTCGATGCCGTGCGCATCCAGCGTATCGACCATATCCTGCGCCATTACAGCGTAGTTCATCTCCTCCGATCGCGGCGAGAGTCCATGGTTACGGACATCCACCTGCAGCAATGGCCCGGCATCTTTCAGGCCACGGGCCAGCACGCCGAGGTTGTCCAGACTGCCAAACAGACCGTGAATAAGCAGGATGGGCAGAGAATCAGCAGGGGATTGTTCAGTTTGCAGACGGGCGTTCAAAATCATAGCAAAGTTCTTAAGTTTGAGACCTGAGCTTAGGTTATCATGGTTTCACCTTTTCAGGCGCGCCGGTTCCGGCGGCATTAGGACATATTCTGACTTTTGCCCGTAAACCGTTTGATTGCTAACAACCCGCCTGAATTTAACTTTATAATCCTCATGTTAGAACCCGCACATCCGTTGAATTGTCTGACTATACTCAGGGCTTTTCAGGAAAGAGGTGGTTCTGTCATGAGAAAGAACCGTACGGAATAAGATGAAAACGATCGAAGTTGACGAAGAGCTCTACCGTTATATTGCCAGCCACACGCAGCACATTGGTGAAAGCGCATCTGACATTCTGCGTCGTATGCTGAAGTTTACGGCCGGTCAGACGGCACCCGCTTCGCCGGCTCAGCCTGCCTCAAAAGATGCAGCGAAAGAGGCGCCGTCTGCGCCTGTGGGTTCGCGCCCGCAGGATCGTGTGCGCGCGATGCGTGAGCTGCTGCTCTCCGATGAATATGCGGAGCAGAAGCGGGCGGTCAATCGCTTTATGCTCGTTTTGTCAACGCTCTATCGTCTTGATACCGCAGCCTTTGCTGAGGCCACTGCATCGCTGCAGGGCCGCACCCGCGTCTACTTTGCAGGTGATGAGCATACGCTGTTGCAGAATGGCACCCATACTAAGCCGAAGCATGTGCCCGGCACGCCGTACTGGGTGATCACCAACACCAATACCGGCCGTAAATGCAGCATGATCGAACACATCATGCTGTCGATGCAGTTCCCTGCGGAACTCACCGAAAAAGTTTGCGGCACCATCTAAAACTTAAGCGTCAGGGAGCAGCGCCGATGGCCAATCACCCACGTGCCGGGCAACCCGCCCAGCAGAGCGATTTGATTAACGTTGCACAATTAACGTCACAATATTATGTCCTGCAGCCCGATGTGGCGAACCCGGAACATGCGGTGAAATTTGGCACCTCTGGCCATCGCGGCAGTGCAGGGCGTCAAAGCTTCAACGAGATGCACATTCTGGCGATTGCACAGGCGATTGCTGAAGAGCGTAAAAAGAACGGCATCACCGGGCCTTGCTACGTCGGCAAAGATACGCACGCGCTTTCTGAGCCGGCAATCCTGTCGGTGCTGGAAGTGCTGGCAGCGAATGGCGTTGACGTGATTGTGCAGCAGGACAATGGCTATACGCCGACCCCTGCCATCTCAAATGCGATCCTTGAGCACAACAAATCGGGTGGCCCGCTGGCTGACGGCATCGTGATTACGCCGTCCCATAACCCACCAGAAGATGGCGGCATCAAGTACAACCCACCTAATGGCGGACCGGCTGATACCAACGTCACCAAAGTGGTGGAAGATCGCGCTAATCAGCTGATCAAAGATGGCCTGAAAGAGGTTAAGCGTCTGCCACTGGAGCAGGCACTGGCCAGCGGTCATGTGGTCGAGAAAGATTTGATTCAGCCTTACGTTGAAGGCCTGGCCGAAATTATCGATTTCCCGGCTATCCAGAAAGCGGGCCTGAAGCTGGGCGTTGATCCGCTTGGTGGTTCAGGTATCGCCTACTGGCAGCGCATTGCGGAACACTACAAGCTGGATCTGACGCTGGTCAATGACGCGGTCGATCAGACTTTCCGCTTTATGCATCTGGATAAAGATGGCGTGGTGCGCATGGACTGCTCGTCTGAAAGCGCCATGGCAGGCCTGCTGGCTTACCGCGACAAGTTTGATCTGGCATTCGGTAACGATCCTGATTATGACCGTCACGGCATTGTGACCCCGGCGGGTCTGATGAATCCAAACCACTATCTGGCTGTGGCGATTAACTACCTGTTCCAGCATCGTCCGCAGTGGGGCCAGGACGTTGCCGTCGGCAAAACGCTGGTTTCCAGCGCCATGATTGACCGTGTGGTTAATGACATTGGTCGCAAGCTGGTGGAAGTGCCGGTCGGCTTCAAGTGGTTTGTTGATGGTCTGTATGACGGCAGCTTTGGCTTCGGTGGCGAAGAGAGCGCGGGTGCCTCATTCCTGCGTTTCGATGGTACGCCGTGGTCAACGGACAAAGATGGCATCATCATGTGTCTGCTGGCGGCTGAGATTACTGCCGTGACCGGTAAAAACCCTCAGCAGCATTACGATGAGCTGGCTGCACGCTTTGGTGCGCCGAGCTACAACCGTCTGCAGGCATCAGCGACTTCCGCGCAGAAAGCGGCGCTGTCGAAGCTCTCTCCTGAGATGGTCAGCGCGGATACACTGGCAGGTGACCCGATCACCGCTCGCCTGACGGCAGCACCGGGCAATGGCGCATCCATTGGCGGTCTGAAAGTGATGACGGAGAATGGCTGGTTTGCGGCCCGTCCGTCAGGCACTGAAGACGCCTACAAGATTTACTGTGAAAGCTTCCTGGGCGCAGAACACCGCGCGCAGATCGAGAAAGAAGCAGTAGAGATTGTCAGCGAAGTGCTGAAAAACGCCTGATCCGTCGGGCCATGAAAAGGCGCCGCGGGCGCCTCAGACTGCTCCCTTATTCGCATCAGGGCATATCCTGCCGCAGCGGATTAGCCTGATGCGCAGGGGACAGGGTCAGAAGAGGAAAGCGTCCCGCGCCAGGGATGGTGCGGGCCGAGCAGTCAGGGATGACGGTTTTGCGTCTTTCCGATCTGACCCTGTTCCCTGCGCAGGCTCCGTCTTACAGCGATACCTGCCCGATTCTGTCAGTATCAGAAGGCGCCTCTGGCGCCTTTTTTCATGGCATAAAACGGTAGCCGATGCCGGTTTCTGTCAGCAGATGGGCAGGCTGTGTCGGGTTGGCTTCCAGCTTCTGACGCAGATGTCCCATATAGATGCGCAGATAGTGGCTGTGCTCCACCGCATTCGGTCCCCAGACCTGGCTCAGCAGTTGCCGCTGTGTCAGCACCTTCCCGGCATTGTTCAGCAGAATACTCAGCAGGCGAAATTCAATAGGAGTGAGGTGAACCTCACTGTCGCCGCGCTGCACCCGTCGTGCGGCAAAATCGACACTGACATCGGCAAAATGAACCCGGGCGTCGGGCTGCTGACTGCTATGACGGCGCAGCGCAACCCGCACGCGCGCCATCAGTTCGCCGATGCCAAAGGGTTTGGTCAGATAGTCATCCGCACCGGCATCCAGTGCCGCGATCTTATCCTGCTCATCACTGCGCGCGGACAATACAATCACCGGCATGGCACTCCACTGGCGCAGATCGCGGATAAAATCGGTGCCATCCCCATCCGGCAGGCCCAGATCCAGGATAACCAGATCGGGTTTACGGGTCGCTGCCTCAATCAGTCCGCGCTGCAGCGTATCTGCATCAAAAACTTTAAGGGCTTCACTCTCCAGTGCGAGCCGGACAAAGCGACGGATCTCTTTTTCATCTTCAACGATCAAAACCGTGGTCACGCAATACCTGCCTTAACGGGGTGCCGAAGCGCTACTTTATCAATATTTCTGGCTGCCGTCCGGCGGCTTGATCGTTCGGCCACTTTCAACTCTTCAATAACCTTGCGATAACCTTTGTGTAACTTAATTACAGGCTGATTCTTAAACAGCAAAAATAGCGGTAATTGAGTGGTCAGATGAGTAGTAAAATTACACAATCTGGCGTAAAGTCAGACACAGATCACATTCGCACCGTTTCGCTCGCCGGGAGGAAAAACCATGTATCAGGCTTATCCACGCTACAAAATTATTGCACGCCGCACGCTGGTGGTTCTTCTCGGCGTTATGGCGCTTCCTGTGATGCTTTTCCGCCAGGATCGCGCCCGTTTCTATAGCTATCTGCACCGCATCTGGTGTAAAACCAGCGCCAAACCGGTCTGGCTGGCCCAGTCAGAAGCGGCAGGCGGCGTCTTCTGGTAAAGCCTCCTGTCAGCAAACAGGCCCGGTCAGCAGACCGGGCTTTTTTTTACTTTTTTTCTACAATAATGAGAGCAACCTGTTGCTTTAACGCTGTCTTCCTGACCATTTTACGCTACACTTAAACCTCTACAAGATTTCAGAGGTTGTACAAGTATGAGCAATAAAATCCCCGTTGGAATCAGTGCATGCCTGCTCGGCGATAGCGTCAGGTTTGATGGTGGCCATAAGCGTCTTACTTTTGCGACCCAGGATCTTACGCCCTTTGTCCGTTTTGAGCCGATCTGTCCTGAAATGGCAATCGGTTTGCCTACACCGCGTCCGGCATTACGGCTGGTGAAGCAGGGCGATGATGATGACTTGCACCTCTGCTTCAGCAAAGATGGCGGAGAAGAAGTCACCCGCCAGATGCGTGACTGGTCAGCAGAGCGGGTAAAATCGCTGCATCATCTTTCGGGCTACATCCTGTGCGCCAAATCCCCCAGCTGTGGCATGGAGCGTGTGCGGGTCTATGAACCTGACACCAACAACAACCGCAAAGTTGGCACCGGCATCTTCGCTGAATTTCTGCAGCGCGAAATGCCCTGGCTGCCGCTGGAAGAAGATGGTCGCCTGCACGATCCGACGCTGCGTGAAAACTTTATCGGCCGCATCTGCGCGCTGCATGAGTTTAATCAGATGTGGCAACAGGGACTGACCCGCCACGGGCTGATCGCCTTCCACAGCCGTTACAAGCTGATGATGCTGGCGCACTCGCAGGAGAAATATCGCGAGCTGGGACCTTTTGTCGCTTCCATGAGCCAGTGGGATTCGCTGGACGCCTTTGCGTTTGAATACCGCAACCGCATGATGGCGCTGATGTCTCGTCCCGCGTCACGCCGCAATCACACCAATGTCCTGATGCACGTGCAGGGCTATTTCCGCCGTCAGCTCAGCTCGCCACAGCGTCAGGAGCTGGCCACGCTGATCGATCGCTATCGCCAGGGGACGCAGCCGCTGCTGGTGCCGATCACCATCCTTAAGCACTACATGGCGGAGTTCCCGCATCCGTGGCTGGCTCAGCAACGTTATTTTGACCCCTATCCCGAAGCCTTGTGCTTACGCTACGGACAGTAATTCAGGAGGCGTATGACCACCCATCTGGTCTGGCTGCGTAACGACTTACGCATCAACGATAATCTGGCGCTGCACGCCGCCTGTCGCGACAGCAAGGCGAACGTCATTGCGCTCTTCCTGGCGACGCCGGAACAGTGGCAACAGCATGAGATGTCGCCTAAACAGGCTGCTTTTATCCACGCCAGCCTGCTGGAAGTGCAGGATGCGCTGGCAGAGCGGGGCATCAGACTGCACTACCAGGCGTGTAGCACCTTCGGTGACAGCATTGATGCTCTGGCGGAGTTTTGTGAAAAGCAGAAGGTCGACCAGCTTTTCTATAACTATCAGTATGAGGTCAATGAGCGTCAGCGTGATGCAGAAGCTGAAAAGCGTCTCGACAAAGCGGGGGTTATCTGTCAGGGATTTGATGACAGTCTGCTGCTGGCACCCGGTAGCGTACAGAGCGGCGACCGCTCCATGTATAAGGTGTTCACGCCCTTCAGCAAAGCCTTTGTCCGACGTCTCCAGCAGGGATTGCCGGAGTGCGTCCCTGCGCCAAAAGCGCGTGAAGGCGCACCGCTGAAGACTCAGGCGATTCCTGCATTTGACTACCCCAAAGGCGAGTTTGACCGGGATCTTTTTCCGCCAGGCGAAACCGCGGCGCTGAAGCGTCTGCGCCACTTCGCTAAACAGCCGGTGCTGGACTATCCCGACAAACGCGATCTGCCTGCGCTGGATGCGACCAGCCGTCTGTCGGTTTATCTGGCAACAGGCGTGTTGTCACCCCGTCAGTGTCTCCATCGTGTCCTGCATGAACATCCCGATGCGCTGGACAACAGCCGCGCATTTACCTGGCTGAATGAGCTCATCTGGCGTGAATTTTACCGGCATCTGCTGGTCGCCTATCCCTCCCTGTGCCGCCATAAGCCCTTTGTTGACTGGACGCACCGGGTGGAATGGCAGCGCAATGAGGCCCATTTCGACGCCTGGAAAGCGGGGAAAACGGGCTTTCCGATCGTTGACGCTGCGATGCGGCAGATGAAGGAGATGGGCTGGATGCATAACCGGTTACGCATGATCACCGCCAGCTTTCTGGTGAAGGATCTGCTGATCGACTGGCGCGAAGGAGAGCGCTATTTTATGCAGCAGCTGATTGATGGCGATCTGGCGGCAAACAATGGTGGCTGGCAGTGGGCCGCATCAACCGGGACGGACGCCGCACCCTATTTCCGCATCTTTAACCCGACGACCCAGGGCGAGCGCTTCGATCCGCAGGGCGATTTTATCCGCCACTATCTGCCGGAACTGGCCGATGTCCCCGACAGCGATATTCACCAGCCGCACCGCTGGGCGGAGAAGCATCATAAGAAACTCGATTATCCGGCACCAATCGTGGATCATAAGGCCGCACGTAAAAAGACATTAGACGCCTTTGAGCGCGCCAAAAGCGCCGCCTGAGGCCTCGCAGGAGCCTGAATGAATCATTACGAACTGGAGGCGCTGATTAATCAGCATCTCAACAGCCACACCTTCAGCGATTATGCCCCCAACGGTTTACAGGTTGAGGGACGCAGTGAGGTTAAGCGGGTTATCACCGGTGTCACTGCCTGTCAGGCATTGCTGGATGAGGCGGTCGCCCGCGAGGCCGATGCGATAATCGTCCATCACGGTTATTTCTGGAAAAGCGAACCGGCCGCGATTAAAGGGATGAAGCGCCGCCGACTGCGGACCCTGCTGGCGAATGATATCAATCTCTACGGCTGGCACCTGCCGCTTGATGCGCATCCTGAACTGGGCAACAACGCGCAGCTGGCAAAGCTGCTGGATATTGAAATCCGGGGTGAAGTGATGCCGCTCGTTTTCCATGGGGAACTGGCAGAGCCGCTCTCCGGCGAACAGCTGGCCAGCCGAATCGGGGAGCGGCTGGGACGTCAGCCGCTGCATTGCGGTGACAACGCGCCGGCCCTGATTCGCCGTATTGCCTGGTGCAGCGGAGGCGGACAGGGCTTTATCGACCAGGCTGCGGCCGCAGGCGTCGATGCTTACATTACCGGTGAAGTTTCTGAACAGACCATCCACAGTGCGCGTGAGCAGGGGCTGCACTTCTTTGCCGCAGGGCACCATGCTACCGAGCGGGGCGGCGCAAAAGCGCTGGGCGAGTGGCTGGCGCAGCACCACAATCTCGACGTAACCTTCATCGATATTCCTAACCCTGCCTGATGCCCTTCCCGGTCCTGCGCACCTGCGCAGGGCCTTATTTCCTGACGCTATTCTTGCTGCTGCACGCCTGCGCAGGCCCTTATTCTTCGATGAGAACCCACGCTGCTGCGCGCCTGCAGCGGAGCTTATTGATTGACATCTTCCTGTCACTTTCGCATAACTGTTTGCTTTATGTAGATAAGGCACTGGCCGAACCGCTGCTTTTGGCGGCACGGTCAGGCGCGATCTCAACTGAGCGGGAGGTAGCGGTTGCAACGAGCACGGTGTTATTTATCAGGGGAACGCGCTGTCGTGCTGGAGCTGGAACCGCCGGTTTCACTGGAGAGCCAGCAACGCATCTGGGGACTCAATCAGCGGCTGCGCGATCATGAGAGCGTGCAGGAAGTGATCCCCGGCATGAACAACATCACCCTGATCCTGCGCGATCCCCAGCAGAATGCGCTGGATGCGATAGAGCGTCTTCAGCGCTGGTGGGAGGAGAGTGAGGCGGAATTTCCCGCGTCGCGGGAGGTGTCGATCCCGGTGATCTATGGCGGCTCCTCTGGTCCCGATCTGACCGTAGTGGCGGAACATGCCGGACTGACGCCCCGTCAGGTGGTTGAGCTGCACAGCAGCAGCGAATATGTGGTGTTTTTTATCGGCTTCCAGCCCGGTTTCCCCTATCTCGGCGGACTCGATTCCCGTCTGCACACGCCTCGCCGTGCTGAACCCAGAGTCGCGGTGCCCGCCGGATCGGTCGGCATTGGTGGCAGCCAGACCGGCATCTATCCGCTGGCCTCGCCCGGTGGCTGGCAGCTGATCGGACATACCTCCACCGCGCTGTTCGATCCGCGCCAGCAACCGCCTGTGTTGCTGCGTCCCGGCGACCGCGTGCGCTTTGTGCCGCAACAGGAGGGCGTATGTTAAACATTCTGCGAGCCGGACTGGCCACCACCATTCAGGATGCCGGTCGTGCTGGCTGGCGGCAGTATGGCATCAGCCCCGGCGGCGTGCTCGACTATCCTGCTATGTTTACCGCCAACGTGCTGGTGGGCAATGCGCCCCACAGCGCGGTGCTGGAGATCGTGCTCGGCCAGTTTAAAGCGGAGTTTACCCGCAATGGCTGGTTTGCGCTGACGGGGGCGGGCTGTCAGGCGGAGCTGGATGGTCAGCCGGTCTGGACAGGCTGGCGCACCGCAGTAAAAAAAGGGCAGGTACTCTCGCTGGCAATGCCGAAGCGCGGCATGCGCAGCTATCTGGCGGTGCAGGGCGGTTTTGATCTGCCGGAAATGCTCGGCTCGCTCAGCACCGATCTCAAAGCGGGTTTTGGCGGCTTCAAAGGGCGAATCTTACAGGATGGCGATCGCCTGCCGCTGGGCAAACCGACCCGGACGTTCGACCGCAAAGCCGGGGTGCGGCAACTGCTGTGGGGCAACCGGATTCGTGCGCTGCCCGGCCCGGAGTACCACGAATTCAGCCGCGACGCGCAGCAGGCATTCTGGCGCACCGCCTGGAAACTCAGCCCGCAAAGTAACCGGATGGGCTACCGGTTGGAGGGGCGGCAACTCAGTCGTGAAAATCCGCGTGAACTGCTGTCACACGGCGTCATGCCGGGCGTGATTCAGGTGCCACCCAGCGGACAGCCCATCGTGCTGATGGCGGATGCCCAGACCACCGGTGGCTATCCACGCATCGCCTCGGTTATCGAAGCCGATCTCTATCACCTGGCGCAAATCCGTCTGGGTGAACCTGTTCACTTTATTCACTGCACCCTGCCGGAGGCGATGCT